>NZ_CP030352.1:0-30000 GCF_000876675.2 Novosphingobium sp. P6W | reverse complement strand
ATCCCCGACTGCGCGGCGATGACGATCAGGCGGGGCGATTAAGATATGGTAGGCCAGGGTGATTGCCGACATTACTAGACGCTGCCAAGCTGCCAAGCTGCCAAGCCGGCAATGATCGAGGATCGCGCTCGAACTGCTGAACCGCCCCGGGATTGCCGGAGGCCCGATCTCCTGAGAGAAAGGGTCTACGATGAGCAAGACTACAAACAAGTTTGCGCCTGAGGTTCGTGAGCGAGCGATCCGGATGGTTTTGGATCACGAGGGTGATCATCCTTCCCGCTGGGCGGCAGTCACATCGGTGGCCGAGAAGATCGGCTGCTCCGGCCATACTTTGCTCGAATGGGTAAAGAAGGCCGAGGTGGACAGCGGTAAGCGACGCGGCGTGCCAACGGAAACTGCCGAGAAGCTAAAAGCTTTGGAGCGCGAGGTTCGCGAACTGCGGCAGGCGAATGAGATCCTTCGCAAGGCGTCGGCATATTTTGCCCAGGCGGAGCTCGACCGCCCGTTCAAACGATGATCGATTTTATCGACGAACATCGGGATGCTTATGGGGTCGAGCCGATCTGCCGGGTCCTGCCGATCGCCCCATCAACCTATCATGAGCGTGTCGCCCAGCGCCGGGATCCGGTGCGGCAAACTGCCCGCGTCAAACGCGACAAAGCTCTCAAACCTGAAGTCCTGCGCGTCTTCGCCGAGAACTTCGGGGTGTATGGCGTACGCAAGGTTTGGCGGCAGATGAAGCGCGAAGGTTTCGAGGTGGCGCGCTGCACAGTGGAGCGGCTCATGCGCGATCTGGGCCTGCAAGGGGTGATCCGAGGCAAACCGGTGCGGACCACGATCAGCGACAAGGCGGCATCGTGCCCTCTCGACCAGGTCAATCGCCAGTTCCACGCCCCGGCGCCGAACATGCTCTGGGTTTCCGACTTTACTTATGTCGCAACTTGGGCGGGCTTCGTCTACGTCGCCTTCGTAATCGACGTCTACGCCCGCTACATCGTTGGACGCACATGCCAGCTTCGTTCTCGATGCGCTGGAGCAGGCTATCCATGAACGTCGCCCCGTTCACCGAGGCGGGCTCATTCACCATAGCGACCGCGGATCGCAATACGTATCTATTAAGTACACCGAGCGCCTCGCTGAAGCGGGCATCGAACCGTCGGTCGGCAGCGTCGGTGACAGCTACGACAACGCTTTAGCCGAGACAATCAACGGCCTCTACAAAGCTGAGGTAATCCACCGCAGAGGGCCTTGGCGGTCGTTCGAGGCCGTCGAATACGCCACGCTGGAATGGGTCGATTGGTTTAACAACCGGCGGCTCTTGGAGCCCATCGGGAACATCCCGCCGGTCGAAGCCGAGCAACGATATTACGATATGCTGGACGATATCCCAGTGGCAGCTTAATTTAGCTAAAATGGCCTCCGGCAGTCCCGGGGCGGTTCATGCTTTGACCTTCGCCGTGCCTCAAGCCGGTCGATGCACAGAGGCAGCACAACTTGACCGCGTTCTCACGCGGTCGTGTCCCGCGGGGTGGTGTAGGAACCGTCGATCCACGGCAGGATCAGGTTCAGGTCAGGCTGCCAGTGCTGGCAAGCTGACGATAGGGTTATGGCTCACCGAGCCGAGGGTTTCCAGTGTCATGTAGCGGCGCGATACCGCCCACTCATCGTTTTGCTCCAGCATGAGTGCTCCGACGAGACGAACGACGGCAGCGTCATTCGGGAATATGCCGATCACGTCTGCCCTTCGCTTGATCTCCTTGTTGACCCTTTCCAGTGGATTTGTGGAGGCGATCTGCGCCCAATGATCCTTGGGGAAGGCCATGTAGGCGAGCACGTCTTCGCGTGATGCGTCCATCATGTCGGCCAGCTTTGGAAACTTCTCGCGCAGGGCATCAGCAACTTGGTCCCACTGCTGGTGCGCTGCCTCGGCCGTTTCCTGCGCGAAGATGGTCTTGATCATGGCAATGACAGCGGGTCGTTGTTTCGGCGCGGCATGGGCAAACGCGTTGCGCATCCAGTGCACCCGGCAGCGCTGCTGGGTTGCGGCAAATACCTTGCTGGCCGCGGCGCGCAGCCCTTTGTGATCGTCGGAGATGACCAGCTTCACACCTCGCAGGCCGCGATCCGCCAGCGAGCGCAGGAAGGCTTTCCAGAAGGGTTCGGCTTCCGACGGGCCGGTGGCTACGCCCAGAACCTCGCGCCGGCCATCGGTGTTGACGCCCACCGCGATTATCGCCGCCGTCGAGACAATCCGTCCGCCCTCGCGCACTTTGAGGTAGGTGGCGTCGATCCATAGATAGGGCCACTCGCCTTCAATCGGTCGCGTGAGGAAAGCGTTCACCCGCTCGTCGATCTCGGCAACCAAACGGCTGACCTGGCTCTTTGAAACACCGCTGGCGCCCATCGCCTTAACCAGATCGTCGACCGAACGGGTCGAAACACCGTGGACGTAGGCTTCCTGGATCACTGCCGCCAAGGCCTTCTCGGCAGTGCGGCGTGGCTCCAGGAAGCTTGGGAAGTAACTGCCTTTGCGCAGCTTCGGGATCGCCAGATCAATCCGGCCAGCTCGCGTATCCCAACCTCGCTCGCGGTAGCCGTTGCGGTGGTTCAGCCGCTCAGGGCTGCGTGATCCGCAAGGCACGCCCGTCTTCGCCTCGATCTCGAGATCCATCATACGCTCTGCGGCGAAAGCCAGCATCTCACGCACCAAATCGCTATCAGCCCCTTGCTCAATCAGCTCGACAAGGGCCATTCTGTCCTCGGTCATCGTCTTCTTCTCCAGGTTCGAGTTCGCATCCGAACCCTACCAGAAGATCGACGGTGGCCACCCTCTCAGGGAAACCTTCCTACACCACCCCGCGGGACACGACCTTCTCACGCGGCAAAATGCATGCGAAGTTTGCCCCTACTGAAGCCGCGCGCGGGACATTGGGCGGGGCGCGCGCTTATGCACGCACATTATGCGGCTTCCTGGTGGCGGCGGTCGTCCCTGCCTGCTTCGAGCCTGCGTCGGCTGCCCGTCAGCGGGAGGCTACGGCGCTGATATAGGCAGCGGAGGCTGGAGTCGCTAGCTTGGGTGGTCATGATCGCTGCATTCCGGATACGATCCATATTGAGGCAGGACGCGCTTCGCTGGCATGTGCTTGGCGTCGTATACGCGCTCGATCTGCCGGATTGCTGGATCGTGGCCGGGTTCGTGCGGAACGCGTTCTGGGATTATCTGCATGGGAATTCGCCCTCGCCGTTGACGGGCGATGTCGATGTGATCTGGTTTGACGCGGGTTTTGCGGATGCCGCTCTGGACCGGAAGCATGAGGCGGCGTTGCAGAGAATGGAGCCGCGAATCGCGTGGTCGGTGAAAAACCAGGCGCGGATGCATGTGCGCAACGGGGATGCGCCTTACGCTTCAGCCGTCGATGCGATGCGGTATTGGCCGGAGACGGCTACCGCGATTGCTGCCCGGCGTTACGGCGCAGAGGGGTGCGAGATTGCCGCGCCTCTGGGGTGTGATGATCTGATGGATATGGTTTTGCGGCCGGCCGGGTGCTTCCGTGCCGAGAAGCGCAGCCTCTATGATGAGCGGCTACGCACCAAAGACTGGATGGCTTCATGGCCGCTTTTACGGATGGCCCAGGAGTAGGGGCGCCCCGGTTTGGTCAGGGTGTTGCACGTAAGCCTGACACCGACATGAAAAAGGCCGCAGTCCTGTGGGACTGCGGCCTTTTCGTTATCTGGAGCAGACCGCCTCAGCGGCTTGCGAGTTCCTTGTTCAGCCACAGGGCTGCCAGCGTCGCGAGAGCGCCGGAGAGAAGATAGCCGCCCGAGGCGATCAGGCCAAAGTGCACCGAGAGGTATAGCGCCGCCAGCGGGGCGAAGCCGGCGCCGAACAGCCAGGCCAGATCGCTGGTGAGTGCCGAACCGGTGTAGCGGTGCTCGGTCGCGAAGGCCGAGGAGACGACGCCTGAGGACTGGCCGAAGGCGAGACCCAGCAGGATGAAGCCCGAGATCATGAACACGATCTCGCCCGCCGTGCCGCCGTCAAGCAGCTGGGGGGCAAAGCCGCTGAACACCGCGATGCCCACGGCGCAGACACCGAGCAGGGTGCGGCGGCCATAGCGGTCAGCCAGGCGGCCCGAGGCGACCATGGCGACGACGCCGAAGGCAGCGGCGAGAGCCTCGATCAGCAGGAAGCCGGTGGGGGCTTCGCGGGTGAAGAGGAAGACCCACGAAAGCGGGAACACGGTGACCATGTGGAACAGCGCGAAACTGGCGAGCGGTGCGAAAGCACCGATCACGATCGTGCGCCATTCGTGAGTCACGGTGCCGACGACGCTGACGGGCTGGAGATCGCGGCTTTCGAACAGGCTCTGGAATTCTTCGGTCACCACGATGCGCAGGCGGGCGAAGAGCGCCACGACGTTGATCGCGAAGGCCACGAAGAACGGATAGCGCCAGCCCCAGTCGAGGAAGTCGGCAGCAGGCAGGGTGGTGATCATGAAGGCGAACAGCAGGCTGGCGACGATCAGGCCGAACGGCGCGCCGAGCTGTGGGATCATCGCGTACCAGCCGCGGCGTCCCTCAGGGGCGTTGAGCGCCAGAAGCGAGGCCAGGCCGTCCCAGGTGCCGCCGAGCATGAAGCCCTGGCCGAGGCGCAGCAGCGCCAGCAGCCAGACCGAAGTCATCCCTGCGGTTTCATACGAGGGCAGGAAGGCGATGGCCGCCGTCGAGCCGCCGAGGCCGAAGAGCGCGATCGTCAGCTTGACGCCGCGCCCGTAAGCGCGGTCGATCGCCATGAACACGAGGCTGCCGACCGGGCGGGCCAGGAACGCCAGCGCGAACACCGCGAAGGAATAGAGCGTACCGGTAAGCGGATCGACAAAGGGGAAGAACAGCTTCGGGAACACCAGCACCGAGGCGATGGCGTAAACGAAGAAGTCGAAGAATTCCGAGGTGCGCCCGATGATCACGCCGATCGCGATCTCTCCGGGAGAGATCGTGTGGTGCGGCTTGAACGTCGGCAGGCCGAGTTCCTCGCGGGTCGGGGTGGTTGTGCTGCTCATCTGGCGTTTCGCGGCCTTTGTCTGGTATCAGGTATACACGGGCGCGCGGAAGAACTCCACACGCTGCGCGAATCGTCCGGGCGCGAAAGGCGACCGGCTTCACATGAGCCGCCCTATCGTCATTGCAGGGCCATAAGGGGATTGGACAAAATGTCCTATGTTCGCATCCGCAGCACGAGCCTAGGCGCAGCGCCATGCATCCGCCCGAGTCACGTCTGAACCCGCCCGGCCGTCCATTCGGCCCGAGTCGTTTCCTCAACCAGCGTTCCTTCGCCGCCCTTGGGCTGGCCGGGATGCTGACCGCCGCCTTGTCCGGCTGCAACACGGTCGTTCTCGACCCGGCAGGCGACGTGGCGCGGCAGCAGGGCGATCTCGTGATCGTCTCCGTGCTGCTCATGCTGCTTATCGTGATTCCGGTCATGGCCGCGGTCGTGATCTTCGCCTGGAAGTACCGCGCGTCCAACAAGGATGCCAAGTACGAGCCGGACTGGGATCACTCGACCCAGCTGGAACTGCTGATCTGGACGGCGCCGCTGCTGATCATCATCTGCCTTGGCGCGGTGACCTGGACCAGCACTCACCTGCTCGACCCCTATCGCACCATTGGACGGATCGATCATGAGACGGCCGTTGCTGCAGATGCGAAGCCGCTTGAGGTCGAAGTGGTCGCGCTCGACTGGAAGTGGCTGTTCATCTACCCCGAACAGGGTATCGCCACAGTCAACGAACTGGTCGTGCCCACCGGCCGCCCGCTGCAGTTCAAGATCACCTCGTCCAGCGTGATGAACTCGTTCTACGTGCCTGCCATGGCCGGCCAGATCTACGCGATGCCGGGCATGGAAACGCGCCTGCACGCGGTGATGAACGAGACCGGCGTGTTCAAGGGCTTCTCCGCCAACTACTCGGGCGCGGGCTTCTCCAGCATGCACTTCGCGGCGCATTCGGTCGACGACGCCGGTTTCGCCAAGTGGGTCGGCGAAGTGAAGGCCAGCGGCAAGCAGGCCAACACCGGCCAGACGGCAGATGCTCCGCTTCCCGAGGCGCCCGCGGCAATGCCGCTGGGCGGCAAGCTGGACCGCGCGACTTACCTCCAGCTGGAAAAGCCGAGCGAGAAGGTCCCCGTGATCCGCTTCTCCGCCGTCGACCCCGAGCTTTACGGTGCGATCGTCGACATGTGCGTCGAGCCGGGCAAGATGTGCTCGAGCGAGATGATGGCGATCGACGCACGCGGCGGCTTGGGCAAGGCCGGTATCCGCAACGTCTCGATGCTTGAATACGACAAGAACGGCCGCCAGGCCGGGACCGACGCCACCGCCACTCCCGATGCCGCCGTCCGCAAGGAACTGGCATGGGTGCGTGCGCTGTGCCGCCAGATCCCCGGCGCGGCGCCGGACGGCACCATCAAGGCGCCGACCGACATGCGCTCGCTGAACGGCGCAGGCCTTGCCGCGCCGCAATCGATCGGGCTGGGTCAGGAAGAGGCGCGTGCGCCCGATTCTGTCTCCAGGCCCGCTCATGTTTCCCTGATTTCCCGGAACTGACAGTATCATGGCAATCGAAGCCGTAGATCATTCGCACTGGAGCCCCCTGCTGGGCCGCCTGTGGCTGGATGCCCTTCCCCAGGAGCCGATCGTGCTGGCGACCTTCGTGGTCGTGGCGCTGGGCGGCGTGGCCCTCGTGGCTGCGCTGACCTACTTCAAGCTCTGGGGGTATCTCTGGAAGGAGTGGTTCACCAGCGTGGACCACAAGAAGATCGGCATCATGTACATGGTGCTGGGCCTGATCATGTTCCTGCGCGGCTTTGCCGACGCGATCATGATGCGCATCCAGCAGTCGATCGCCTTCAACGGCAACGAGGGCTATCTCAACGCCCATCACTACGACCAGATTTTCACCGCCCACGGCGTGATCATGATCTTCTTCGTGGCGATGCCGTTCGTGACCGGCCTGATGAACTACATCGTGCCGCTGCAGATCGGCGCGCGCGACGTCAGCTTCCCGTTCCTGAACAACTTCAGCTTCTGGATGACCACCGCCGGCGCGGTGCTGGTCATGATGAGCCTGTTCATCGGTGAGTTCGCGCAGACCGGATGGCTGGCTTATCCGCCGCTGTCCAACCTCGCCTACAGCCCGTGGGTCGGCGTCGACTATTACATCTGGTCCCTGCAGATAGCGGGTGTCGGTACGCTGCTTTCGGGCGTCAACCTGATCTGCACCATCGTCAAGATGCGCGCACCGGGCATGACCATGATGCGCATGCCGATCTTCACCTGGACCTCGCTTTGCACCAACATCCTGATCGTCGCGGCCTTCCCGGTCCTGACGGCGGTGATGACGATGCTTTCGGTCGACCGTTACCTGGGCTTCAACTTCTTCTCGAACGACTTCGGCGGCTCGCCGATGATGTACGTCAACCTGATCTGGATCTGGGGTCACCCAGAGGTCTACATTCTGATCCTGCCGCTGTTCGGCGTGTTCTCGGAAGTGACCGCGACCTTCTGCGGCAAGCGCCTGTTCGGCTACTCGTCGATGGTCTACGCCACGCTGGTCATCACCATCCTGTCGTACCTCGTCTGGCTGCACCACTTCTTCACGATGGGTTCGGGCGCGAGCGTCAACTCGTTCTTCGGCATCACCACCATGGTGATCTCGATCCCCACGGGCGCGAAGCTGTTCAACTGGTTGTTCACGATGTACCGCGCGCGCATCCGCTATGAACTGCCGATGATGTGGACGGTCGCCTTCATGCTGACCTTCACCATCGGCGGCATGACCGGTGTGATGCTGGCCATCCCGCCCGCCGACTTCGTGCTGCACAACTCGCTGTTCCTGATCGCCCACTTCCACAACGTCATCATCGGCGGCGTGCTGTTCGGCATCTTCGCGGCGATCAACTACTGGTGGCCCAAGGCCTTCGGCTTCAAGCTCAACGACTTCTGGGGCAAGGTCAGCTTCTGGCTGTGGGTTCCCGGTTTCTGGGTGGCGTTCACGCCGCTTTATATCCTGGGCTTCATGGGCGTGACGCGCCGCATGCGGGTGTTCGACGATCCGAGCATCCAGATCTACTTCGTCATCGCCGCCTTCGGCGCCGTGATGATCGCGGGCGGCATCGGCGCCATGCTGGTCCAGTTCGCGGTATCGATCTGGAAGCGCGAGGAACTGAAGGACGAGAGCGGCGATCCGTGGCAGGGCCGTACCCTGGAATGGGCGACCTCCTCGCCCCCGCCGGAGTACAACTTCGCCTTCACGCCGATCGTCCACGACATCGATGCATGGGACGACATGAAGCGCTGCGGCGTGGAGCGTCCGGTCACCGGTTTCCGTCCGATCCACATGCCCAAGGGCACCGGCACCGGCCTGATCCTGGCCGGCCTGTCGACGGCGCTGGGCTTTGCGATGATCTGGTACATCTGGTGGCTGGCGGCCGTGTCCTTTGTGGGCATCATCGGCTACGCGATCTTCCATACCTTCAATTACAAGCGGGACTACCACATCCCCGTCGAGACGGTCGAAGCGACCGAGGCGGCACGCACCCGCCAGCTCGCCGCTGCGGGAGTCTGACGCCATGACCGCTACCACGATCAACCCCGCCCAGAACGCAGTGCACGACCTGTCGCAGCCGCAGCTTCAGGCTACGTTCTACGACCTGAATGAGCACGACCATCCCGAAGGCGGCAGCACCATGCTGGGCTTCTGGATCTACCTGATGAGCGATTGCCTCATCTTCGCGATGCTGTTCGCCGCATACGGCGTGCTTGGCGGAAGTTTTGCCGCCGGGCCGGGGCCGAAGGACCTGTTCGAGCTGCCGCTCGTCGCGCTCAACACCGCGATGCTGCTGTTCTCGTCGATCACTTACGGCTTCGCCATGCTGGCGATGGAAAAGGGCGGCAAGGGCGCGGTGCAGCTGTGGCTGCTGGTTACCGCCGTGTTCGGCATCGCGTTCCTCTCGATCGAGATGTACGAATTCTACCACCTCATCCATGAGGGCGCGACGCCGATGCGCTCGGGCTTCCTCACCGCGTTCTTCTCGCTGGTGGGCACCCACGGCCTTCACGTCACCTTCGGTCTGGTGTGGCTGTTCACGCTGGTCGTCCAGGTCGGCACCAAGGGTCTCATCCCGGCCAACAAGCGCCGTCTGATGTGCCTTTCGCTGTTCTGGCACTTCCTCGACGTCGTCTGGATCGGCGTCTTCACCTTCGTCTATCTGATGGGAATGCTCTGATGGGCACGCAGCACGCTCACCCCAACCCGGACGCCCATGGTCATGAAGACCACGGCGGCAGCCATGGCTCGATGCGCGAATACGTCGTGGGCTTCCTGCTCTCGGTCGTGCTCACCGCGATCCCGTTCTGGCTGGTGATGACGGGTGCGATCCCCGACAAGCAGACCACCGCGCTGGTCATCATGGCCTTCGCGATCGTGCAGATCGTGGTCCACATGATCTACTTCCTGCACATGAACACCAAGTCCGAGAACGGCTGGACGGTGATGGCGCTGATCTTCACGATCGTCATCGTCGTGATCGCGCTCTCCGGCTCGCTCTGGGTCATGTACCACCTCAACCATAACATGATGCCGATGAGCCATGACATGGACATGAGGCAGGTCCCCTGACCCACCCCGCCTCACAGCGGTCAAGCGGAACGCGGCGGCCCTATGGGCTTGCCGCGTTTCTGCTGATGGCCCTCATTGCTTTCGCCGCTCTGGGTGTGTGGCAGGTGCAGCGCCTGCAGTGGAAGCATGCGCTGATCGCCCGCGTCGATGCGCGCATTCACGCCTCTCCCGTGGCGCTTCCCGCCGATGCCGCACTGGCCAATGCCAGCGAGGCCGATCCGCGCACCCGTGATCTGGAATATCTTCGCGTAAAGCTCTCCGGCGTCTATCAGGGCAGTGCGACCGCGCTGGTGCGGGCCGCCACGGACCTTGGGACCGGGTACTGGACGATGACGCCGCTGCGGATGGACGATGGCCGGCAGGTATGGATCAATCGCGGCTTCGTGCCCGAGGGAACCTCGCGCGCCGTCGCCGCAGCATCGACTCCCGCAGCGCGCATCGCGGTGAGCGGCCTGCTACGCTTCACCGAACCGGGGGGCAGCCTGCTGCAGGCCAATCGTCCGCAGGATGACCGCTGGTATTCGCGTGATGTCGCAGGGCTGGCGGCAGCTCGCAGGCTGGGCGCCGTGGTGCCTGCCTTCGTCGACGTGCAGGTGGAGCAGACCGCGCAGATCCCGGCCTCGGCGGTGAAGCCGGTTCCGGGCCTGACGCAGGTTCATTTCCCCGACAACCATCTCATGTATGCGCTGACATGGTTTGCGCTCGCGGGGCTTTCGGCCTTCGGCCTGGTCTACATCTGGCGCCGCGCGTGATCGAGCCGCTGCTGGCGCTGTTCGCCCCGCCCGGCATGGGGCCGGGCACCGCGAGCAGCACGCCCAGCCGCTCCAGCGTCATCCTGCTGACCCAGCTGCGCTGGATCGCCGTGTTCGGGCAGCTGGCGGCGATCGTCGTCGTCTCGCAGGCGCTGAAGGTGCGATTGCCGCTGGCGCCGCTGCTGCTGGCGCCGCTGCTGCTGATCGTCATCAACCTTGCCGTCGCGGGCGTGCTCAAGCGGCGCACGGCGTTTTCGCAGCGGGAACTGTTCTCGGCGCTGATGATCGATGTCGTCGCGCTGTGCTGGCAGCTTTATTACTCGGGCGGGGCGACCAACCCCTTCACGTTCCTGTTCCTGCTCCAGATCGTGATCGGCGCGATCATCCTGGATGCGCGCTGGAGCTGGCTGGTGGCGCTCAACGCCTGCCTGTGCATGGTGCTGCTGACGTTCATGTACGTGCCGCTCCGCCTGCCGTTCCCTTATGCGGCGGATCATTTCCATCTCTACATCTACGGCAGCCTGTTCTGCTTCGTGCTGGCGGCGGTGCTGCTGATCGTCTTCGTCGTCCGCCTCGACCATACCCGGCGCGAGAACGACGCCAGCCTCGCGGCGCTGCGCCAGCAGGCGGCGGAGGAGGACCACATCATCCGCATGGGCCTGCTGGCATCCGGTGCGGCGCATGAACTGGGCACGCCGCTATCGTCGATCTCGGTAATCCTGGGCGACTGGAGCCGCGAGCCGCTGATCGCCGGCGACCCCGACATGGCTGCAGACCTTGCCGACGTGCGGCGCGAACTGGCGCGCTGCAAGACGATCGTTTCGGGCATCCTGATGTCGGCGGGCGAAGTGCGCGGGATCGACCCGGCCGTAACCGGCGTGCGCGCCTTCATCGAGGACATTGCTGAGGAATGGCGCGCGCGCTTCGCGGGCGAACTGCGCCTTGTCGACCGGATCGCCGGGGAAGTGCCGATCATCGCCGATCCGGGCCTGCGCCAGATCATCGGCAACGTGATCGACAATGCCGCCGAAGTTTCGCCCGAACTCGTGGTAATCGAGGCATGGCTGGAGGATGAGGCGGAAAGCCCCAGCCTGGTCCTGACCGTCAGCGACCGCGGGCCGGGCTTTGCGCCCGAGATGATGGGGCGGATCGGCCAGCCCTATGCCTCCACCAAGGGACGCGACGGGGGCGGGCTGGGCCTGTTTCTGGTGGTCAACGTGATCCGCAAGCTGGGCGGCTCGGTCTTCGTCGAAAACCGCCGCGATGGCGGGGCCAGTGTGCAATTGGCGATCCCGCTTGCGACACTGGCACTGGACAGCGCCGCGCCGGAGCCGGACAAGGGGGCATGACCGAGGTTCCCCCCCCTCCTGCATCCGCAGTTCCCGATATGGCGTCCGGGGGCGGCGCCAGCCTGCTGATCGTCGAGGACGACCCCACGTTCGCGCGCACCCTGCGCCGTTCGTTCGAACGCCGGGGTTACCGCGTGGCCTCCGCCGCCAGCCCGGACGAGGCCGAGGCGCTGTTCCTTGCCGAGGATTTCGAATTTGCCGTGGTCGATCTCAAGCTCGGCGCCGGTTCAGGACTGGCGGTGGTGGAGGCGCTCCACGCCCACGCGCCGCAGACCCGCATCGTCGTGCTCACCGGCTATGCCAGCATCGCCACCGCTGTAGAAGCGATCAAGCTGGGCGCCGCGCACTACCTCGCCAAGCCCTCCAACACGGACGACATCGAGGCCGCTTTCGGCAATCTGCGCGGCAATGCCAACATTCCGGTGGAGGGGCGCAAAAGCTCGATCAAGACCCTGGAGTGGGAATACATCCACCAGACGCTGGTCGAGTGCGAGTTCAACATTTCGGAAACCGCGCGGCGTCTGGGGCTGCACCGCCGCACCCTGGCGCGGAAACTGGAAAAGCGGCAGCTTTGACCCTTCGACAAGCTCAGGGTGAGCGGAGGCCGCGTCACCTCCAGCCCTGCTCAGGGTGAGCGGGGGCCGCGTAAACCTCCCGGCCCCGCTCAGGGTGAGCGGAGGTTGCACAAACCTCCCCATCCCGCTCAGGCTGAGCTTGTCGAAGCCCCCGCCGCGGATATGGTGCCCCATCCGCTATACGATCGATGAGAAGCAACCCTGATGATGCTCGATTATGGCCAATTGTGATCTTTGCGTCGTCCGGAACCGGGCGATTTGCGCCGCGCTCGATGCCAAGGAACTTGAGGCGCTTAACGCCATCGGCCGCACACGCACACTGACGGCGGGCGAATCGATTATCTGGGAGGGCGAGGATTCGGTCCTCGTCGCCAATGTCATCGACGGCGTGCTGAAACTTTCCACCAATACCGAGGACGGGCGCGAGCAGATCGTCGGCGTGGTCTATCCTTCCGATTTCATCGGCCGGCCTTTCGGGGGCACTACCGGGCACGGCGTCACCGCGCTGGTCGATTCGCAGGTCTGCGTGTTCTCGCGCCGCGATTTCGACGCCTTCGCGCGCACGCATCCCGCGCTGGAGCACAAGCTGCTCGAACGCACACTGGGCGAACTGGACCGCACCCGCCGCTGGATGCTGCTGCTGGGCCGCAAGTCGGCGGCGGAAAAGATGGCGAGCTTCCTGGTCGAAATGGTCGAGCGGCTCGGCTGCCGCACCCAGCTGGACAAGCCCGGCCAGCGGCTGCTGACCCTGCCGTTCTCGCGCCAGCAGATCGCCGACGTGCTGGGCCTGACGATCGAAACTGTCAGCCGCCAGTTCACCCGTCTCAAGAACGAGGGCGTGATCGACCTGCCCTCGCGCCGGGATGTCACGATAGTGGACTACGAAGCACTTGTCGCCGAAGCGGGATAACGGTCCGGCGCGTCTTTTTGCAGTGCGGGAAACAATGTCCGCGCGCGGTGTTTGCGAGGACATGGTGGTCGCATCTTCCCATCCGGGCCTGTTCAGCCGTCACGGCGCGGTGCTTTTCCTGCGCAATGCGCTGGTTTCCAGTGGATGCTTCGCGATCGACATGGCGCTGATCTGGCTGATGGTGTCGCAAGCCGGACTGGACAAGTTCGTGGCGGTGACGGTGGGGTTCCTCGTCGCCAATGCCGTGAACTACGTGCTGGCGCGGCTCTGGGTATTCCGGGAAAGCGAGCGCGGGCTGTTCACCGGCTATGTCTATTTCCTGGGCAATGCTCTGGTAGGGCTGGCAATCATCCTTGCGGGCTTCGCGCTGCTGACCGGGCCGCTGGACACCCATTACCTGGTGGCGCGGGTGATCGTCTCGATGTGCGCGGGGACGATCGTGTTCATCCTGAACGCGACGCTGAATTTCCACGAGGTTTAGGAAACCTGTCCTCCCCGATGCGGGGAGGACCAGGAACTCAGAACCGGTAGGACAGACCCGCGCTGATTACCCACGGATCGAGGTTGTGCTTCGTCTCAAGCACGTTCACCCCATCGGCATAAAAGCTGGCGGTGGGCTTGATGAAGTACTTTTTGGCATCCAGCGACACGCCGTAACCGCTTTGACCCAGCGCGATATCCACGCCGCCCTGCAGCGCCAGGCCCAGCGAGTTGGACATCTTCACCCTGTCCACGCCCAGCGCCCGTGCGGTAACACCGGGCTTTTCGTCGAAGACGAGGAACAGGGCCGGACCGGCGCCGACATAGGGCTTGATCGGACCGCCGGTGTCGAGGTGGAACTTGGCCGTCAGTGTGGCGGGCAGGATCAGGACGTGGTCGACCAGCCGTGTGCCGGCAAGGTACGCCGCGCCGCTGACATGATGCTGGGTGAAGCAGCAGATCGTCTCCACTGACACGGCCTTGCTGAAGAAGTACTCGGCGGCGATGGTGGGCACGACATTGTCGTTGGCCTTGGCGTCCACGTCGCTCACGCCCATGCCGGATAGCGTGGCGGCCAGCCCGGTGTCGATCGACTTGATCTTGTCGACCCCGCCATCAGGCAGCACGCCGGTCGCCAGCACCTTCACCTGGAACCTGCCCTCGGGGCTGCCGGCCAGCGCCGGGCCGGAGAACGCGGTCGCAGCCGTTAACGCGGCGAGCAGGGTGATCTTGCGCATATCGCTGGTCTTTCGAAAAGCCGCCGGGGCCGCACCATGCGTATCCCCCCTTTTGAGCGGCGCCCCCGCAATGCGCCGCGCGTGCCCCGAATGAATTGATCGGGCGCAAAATCGCGGGATTAACCTGGAGGGCGGCGAGGGGCTTCGACAGGCTCAGCCTGACCCTTCGACAAGCTCAGGGTGAGCGGAGGTCGCGTAAAACTCCCGACCCTGCTCAGGCCGAGCCCGTCGAGGCCCGATACGCTTTTTGATCCCCGTCAATGCGCGCCGCGTTCCGCGCGCCCAAGGCGGCAGGCGATCAGCAATTCATCTCGAAAAGAGAACACTATGGTTTCGGTCCTTGCGCGGGCAGGCGTATGGCTTGTCGTGCTATTCCTGGCGGTGATGGCGTCCGCCCTCGCGGTGGATCAGGGGTTCGCCGTCCACATGGCAATCGCCGCGTTTACCGCGTTCATCGCCCTGTGGTTCACCGTGCGCAGCCCCGACTACGACGCCATTGCGCGCGGGCTTCTGAGGATGCCCGATCAGGGGCGCTACGATGACGATCCGGTGCGCTGGGGCATGATCGCCACGGTGTTCTGGGGCATGGCGGGCTTTGCCGCCGGTCTGTTCATCGCCGCGCAGCTCGCCTGGCCCGGGCTCAACCTTGAGCCTTACCTCAACTTCGGCCGGGTGAGGCCGCTGCATACATCGGCGGTCATTTTCGCGTTCGGTGGCAACGCCCTGATCGCGACGAGCTATTACGTCGTCCAGCGCACCTGCCGCGCACGGCTGGCCTTTCCCGCGCTCGCCCGGTTCGTGTTCTGGGGGTATCAGCTGTTCATCGTGCTGGCCGCCACCGGCTATCTGCTGGGCACCACCCAGGGCAAGGAATACGCCGAGCCCGAATGGTACGTCGACTGGTGGCTGACGATCGTATGGGTCTGCTACCTGATCGTCTTCGTCGGCACGATCGTGAAGCGCAGCGAGCCGCATATCTACGTGGCCAACTGGTTCTACCTTGCCTTCATCGTGACCGTGGCGATGCTCCATGTCGTCAACAACCTGGACGTGCCGGTCAGCCTGCTGGGTTCGAAAAGCTACCCGCTGTTCGGCGGCGTGCAGGGCGCGCTGGTGGAGTGGTGGTATGGCCACAACGCGGTGGGCTTCTTCCTGACCGCCGGCTTCCTGGCGATGATGTACTACTTCGTGCCCAAACAGGCCGAGCGTCCGATCTACTCCTACCGCCTTTCGATCATCCACTTCTGGTCGCTCATCTTCCTCTACATCTGGGCCGGGCCGCACCACCTTCACTACACCGCGCTGCCCGACTGGGCGCAGACGCTGGGCATGGTGTTCTCGATCATGCTGTGGATGCCCAGCTGGGGCGGCATGATCAACGGGCTGATGACGCTGAACGGCGCCTGGGACAAAGTTCGCACCGACCCGATCATCCGCATGATGGTGATGGCGCTGGCCTTTTACGGCATGAGCACCTTCGAAGGCCCGATGATGGCCGTGAAGAGCGTCAATTCGCTGTCGCACTATACCGACTGGACCATCGGCCACGTCCACTCCGGCGCGCTGGGCTGGAACGGGATGATCACCTTCGGGGCGATCTACTATCTCGTGCCGCGCTTGTGGGGGCGCACCCGGCTCTACTCCCTGCGCATGGTGAACTGGCACTTCTGGCTCGCGACCCTGGGGATCGTCTTCTACGCCGCCGCCATGTGGGTATCGGGCATCACCCAGGGCCTGATGTGGCGCGAATACGGCGCTGACGGTTATCTGGTGAACTCCTTCGCCGACTCCGTCGCCGCAGTGCACCCGATGTTCATCCTGCGCGCCTTCGGCGGCCTGCTTTACCTGTCGGGCGCGGTCATCATGACGGTCAACGTCTGGGCCACGATCCTGGGCAAGCTGCGCACCGAAGCCCCCATGCGCGATGCCGCCTACGACGCCGCGCGTGATCGCCCCATCGTCGCTCAGGCCTGAGGGAACCCAAGCCATGACCACCATCGTCGAACGCCACAAGACGCTTGAAAAAAGCGTCACTCTCCTGGGCCTGTGCGCCCTCGTCACGGTCGCCATCGGCGGGATCGTCGAGATCGCGCCGCTGTTCTGGATCGACAACACCATCGAGAAAGTGAAAGGCGTGCGCCCCTATACCCCGCTCGAACAGGCGGGCCGCGACATCTACGTGCGCGAGGGGTGCTACACCTGCCACAGCCAGATGATCCGCCCCTTCCGTGACGAGGTGGAGCGCTACGGGCACTACAGCCTTGCGGCGGAATCGATGTTCGACCACCCGTTCCAGTGGGGCTCCAAGCGGACCGGGCCGGACCTCGCCCGCGTCGGCGGCCGCTATTCGGATAGCTGGCACGTCCAGCACCTGACGAACCCGCAGGGCGTGGTGCCCGAATCGGTGATGCCGAAGTACGGCTTCCTCGCAAAGAACGACCTCAGCGTGCCTGATGTGGCCGCCAACCTCACGGCCCTGCGCCGGGTGGGGGTGCCCTACACCGACCAGGACGTGAAGATGGCCATGGCCGATCTCAAGGCCCAGGCCGACCCCGAGGAAGACGCGGGCGACCTCGCCGTCCGCTACCCCAAGGCGCAGATCCGCGACTACGACGGCGACCCGAAACGCCTGACCGAGATGGATGCGCTGGTCGCCTACCTGCAGGTGCTGGGCACGATGGTCGACGTGAACGGCGCCGCCGCGCAGGAGGAACTGGCCTCGGAGAAGGGCCGATGAGCGTGCACTCCACGTACGACGCGCTGCGGCATCTTGCCGATAGCTGGGGTCTGCTGGCGATGCTGGCGGTGTTTCTGGTGCTGGTCGGCTGGCCATTCCGCCCCGGCCACCGGGCGAAAAACGAAGCCGCCGCGCGCCTGATCTTCAAGGACGATACCGATGTCTGAGAAAAAAGGACGTCTCGATGAAGCCACCCGGACCGAAACCGTCGGCCACGAATGGGACGGGATCGAGGAGCTGAACACGCCGCTGCCGCGCTGGTGGCTATGGACCTTCTACGCCTGCATCGCCTTCTCGCTGGTTTACTGCGTGGTCTATCCGGCCTGGCCGATGCTGACGCAGGCGACCGAGGGCACGCTCGGCTGGAGCAGCCGGGGCGATCTGGACAAGGACCTGAAAGCCGCGGCTGCGGCGCGCGCGCGAACCGTGGCCGCGCTGGCAGACATGCCGATAGAGCAGCTTCCCGCCCACCCCGAACTGATGCGCGCGGCAGTGGCGGGCGGCGCGGCAGCATTCCGCATCAATTGCGTTCAGTGCCACGGCGCGGGCGCGGCGGGATCGAAGGGCTTCCCCAATCTCAATGACGATGACTGGCTGTGGGGCGGCGACCTCAAGGCCATCGAGACCACGCTGATCCACGGCATCCGCCAGCCCGGAGACGAGGCTACACGCCAGTCGATCATGCCGAATTTCGGAGCAGACGGTCTGCTGACGCCGGAACAGATCGGCGAAGTGACCAGCCACGTCCTGACCCTTTCGGGCAAGGAAAAGCGTAGCGCCGCCAGCCAGCGCGGAGCCCAGCTTTTCGCGGACAATTGCGCCGTCTGCCACGGCCCGGCGGGCAAGGGCAGCCGCCAGTTCGGCGCGCCGGACCTTACCGATGCGATCTGGCTGGACGGAGCCGCCCGCGAAGACGTGATCGCGCAGATCGATCGTCCGCACATGGGCGTCATGCCCGCATGGGGCACGCGCCTCGATCCGGTGACGATCAGGATGCTGGCCGCCTACGTCCACTCGCTGGGCGGCGGCGAGGCGTTCGCGGCGTCCGGTGGTGCTGCGGCCAAAGAAACGGAGGCGCGCTGACGTCTCACTGCCCCTTCATCCCCGCGCAGGCGGGGATGACGGGGCAGTGAGGATAACGTCGAAGCGGACACATACGATGAACCAGATGGTCAAGCCGCCGCGCGCCCCCTCGCTTTATGCAAAGCGCGAGCCGGTGTTCAACAAGCGCATCGACGGCAGGTTTCGCCGCCTGAAATGGGCGATCATGGCGCTGTGCCTCGCCGTCTACTGGGTCACGCCGTGGCTGCGCTGGGACCGTGGTCCTTATGCGCCCACCCAGGCGGTGCTGATCGATCTCGCCCACCGGCGCTTCTACATGTTCGGCATCGAGATCTGGCCGCACGAGTTCTACTTCGTCGCCGGCCTGCTCATCATGGCGGGCATCGGCCTGTTCCTCGTCACCAGCGCGGTGGGGCGGGCGTGGTGCGGCTATGCCTGCCCGCAGACCGTGTGGACCGACCTGTTCCAGCACGTCGACCGCCTGATCGACGGCGACCGCAACGCCCGGATGCGCCTGTACAAAGCGCCGTGGGGCCCGGCCAAGATCGCGCGGCGCCTCGTCAAGTGGTCGATCTACCTTGCGATCAGCTTCGCCACCGGCGGCGCGTGGATATTCTACTTCGCCGACGCGCCCACGCTCCAGCACCAGTTCTGGACCGGCAGCGCGGACGTGGCCGCCTATGGCACCGTGGCCATACTCACCGCGACGACCTTCGTGCTCGGCGGCTTCATGCGCGAACAGGTGTGCATCTACATGTGCCCCTGGCCGCGCATCCAGACCGCGATGCTCGATGAAAAAAGCCTGATCGTCACTTACAAGGACTGGCGCGGCGAGGCGCGCGGCAGCCTCAAGAAAGCAAAGGCCAACCCCGGGCAGTTCGGCGACTGCATCGACTGCAACCAGTGCGTCGCCGTATGCCCCACCGGCATCGACATCCGCGAGGGCCCGCAGGTCGGCTGCATCACCTGCGCGCTGTGCATCGACGCCTGCGACCGGGTGATGGACGAGATCGGCCGCCCGCGCGGCCTGATCGACTATGCGACTCTGGAAGACTCGGAAGCCGAAAAGGCGGGCGGTGCTCCGACGCGGCACCTCAAGTTGATCTGGCGCCCGCGCACGCTGCTCTATCTGGCGGCGTGGTCGGCCATCGGCTGCGGGCTGCTGTTCCTGCTGGGCACCCGCGTCCACACCGGGCTGACCGTCTCGAAGGACCGCAACCCGCCCTATATCCTGATGAAGGGCGGCACAGTGCGCAACGCCTACACCTTGCGCCTGCGCAACATGCAGGGCCGCCTGCGAGACATGGAAATCGCGCTACGCGGCCTGCCCGGCGCGGTGATGTGGACCGAGGACACCGCGCGCGATCCTGCCGCGCGGCGCATCGTCCGCACCGTCGCCCCTGACGCCACCCAAACCTTGCGCGTCTACGTCACCGCGCCGGCGGACAGCGCGGTGCATGACTTCGCCTTCCACCTCCAGGCCATAGGCGAGGCTGGCGAGGCAGATACCGCCAACACAGCGTTCGACACGCCCTGAGGACCGAGACGATGAAGATGCACGCCCCCCGCAAGCCTTTTACTGGCCGCCACATGACCGCGATCCTCGTCGCCGGTTTCGGGGTGGTCGTCGCCGTCAACTTCACGATGGCGGGACTGGCGAGTTTGACTTTCGGCGGTGTGGTCGTGGAAAATTCCTATGTCGCCAGCCAGCACTTCAACCGCTGGCTGGACGAGGCCGAGAAGGAAAAGGCCCTCGGCTGGCGGATCGAGGCGCGCTGGCGCAGCGACGGCCGCGTGACCGCCCGGATCGACGGGCCGGCTGCGGCGACAGGCACGGCGTTCGCCGCGGCGAAAGTCACCGCCACCGCGCGTCATCCGCTCGGCAGGCTTGCCGATGTCCCGCTGACCTTTCGGCGGGATGAAAGCGGCGAATGGGTCAGCACCGGGCAACTCCCCGCCGGACGCTGGACGCTTCGCTTCGACGTCGAGGGGGGAGGGCGCAGCTGGCGCACCCAGCAGCCGATCAGCGCGGGAGAAGCGGCGTGAACGTAGCTGCACTGTCGCTGTCGGCGTCGCCCGGGCTATCCTTGGCACAAGCGCCGATCGACAGCCGTTTCGCCGTTCCGGGGATGCGCTGCGCGGGTTGCATCGGCAAGATCGAGCGCGGTCTTGGCGCCGTGCCGGGAATTGCATCGGCCCGCGTGAACTTGTCCGCAAAGCGCGTTGCCGTCAGCCACGCCTCCACTCTGGATGCGGACGAAATCCTCGAAGAACTGCGCAAACTCGGCTTCGAGGCCGAACGCGCTGCCGACAACCCGCTTGCCCGCGGCGCTGAAGGCGAGATGGGGGGCGAAACGAAGCGGCTGATGCGCGCGCTCGCCGTAGCCGGCTTCGGCATGATGAACATCATGCTGTTCTCGGTATCGATATGGTCCGGCGCGGACGTGATTACCCGCGAAATGTTCCACTGGCTCAGCGCCCTGATCGCGATTCCGGTCGTTGCCTATTCGGGCCGCCCGTTCTTCGCTTCGGCGCTGATGGCGCTGCGCTACAGGCGCACGAATATGGACGTGCCGATCTCCATCGGTGTCCTGCTGGCCACTGGCATGAGCCTTTACGAGACGCTGACCGGCGGGAAACACGCCTATTTCGACGGCGCGGTGATGCTGCTGTTCTTCCTGCTCGCAGGCCGCGCGCTGGACGCGATGATGCGCAGCCGCGCCCGCTCGGGCATTGCCGCGCTGCTGGGGCGGATGGGCCGGGGCGCGCAAGTCGTGCAGGACGGCGGCGCCGCCCGCTATGTCGAGGCCGAGCGGCTGGCCCCCGGCATGGTCATGCTGGTAGCCGCCGGTGAGGCTTTGGCGGCCGACGGGGAGATCATCGAAGGCGGCACCAGCATCGACGCCTCGATGCTGACCGGCGAAAGCGAGGCGCGGGTGGCCCAATCCGGCGACATCGTCCATGCCGGCATGATAAACCTCGGAAATCCGGTGCGCGTGCGCGTCACGGCGGCAGCCCAGGACACCGCCATCGCCGACATAGCGCGGCTGATGGACGAGGCTGGACAGTCCCGCTCGCGATACGTGCGTGTGGCCGACCGTGCGGCCCGGCTTTACGCCCCGGCGGTCCATACGCTGGCGTTCCTGAGCTTCTGCGGCTGGATGCTGGCAGGGGCCGGGGTCTACCATGCGCTGACGATCGCGGTGGCCGTGCTTATCATCACCTGCCCCTGCGCGTTGGGCCTTGCGGTGCCGGCAGCGCAGGTCGTGGCGGCGGGCGCGCTGATGAAGCGCGGGCTATTGATCAAGGATGGCTCGGCGCTGGAACGTCTTGCCGACGCCGATGAAGTGCTGCTCGACAAGACCGGCACCCTGACGCTGGGAGAGCCGCGCCCGGCCAGTCTCAAGGCGCTCGGCCCCCGCTGGCGCGCCATCGCGCTGGGGTTGGCACAGGCAAGCCGCCACCCGCTGAGCCGCGGCCTTGCCCGCGCCCTGCGCGAGGATGGCACCGAGCCCGCCCCGATCGAGGGCATCTCGGAAACCGCCGGAACCGGCATGAGCGGCAGGATCGACGGTGTGGACGTTGCCCTGCTGCGGCCCGAGGCGGAGACTGCGGGTCTTGCGGTGGACCTGCTCGTCGGCGGCTTTCGCACCCGCATCGCCTTCGCCGACCCTTTGCGCCCCGACGTGCGCGAGACGCTGGCTGCGCTGAACGCGCAGGGCCTGCGCGCCGCCATCGTCTCGGGCGACCGGGTAGAGGCGGTGGGCGTTGTCGCCCGCGACCTCGGCCTGTTCGCCGCCGCCGGCATGAGCCCGGCCGACAAGCTGGCACTGCTCGAACGCCGGGCGGCGATGGGCCGCAAGGTGCTGATGGTCGGCGATGGACTGAACGACGGTCCGGCGCTGGCCGGCGCCCACGTTTCGATCGCGCCGGGCGGGGCGAGCGATGTTTCGCAGCAGGCGGCCGACGCGGTCTTCGTCGGCGCGGCGCTGATGCCGGTGGCGCTGGCGGTCCAAACCGCGCGGGCGACGATGCGGGTGGTGCGCCAGAACTTCGCGATGGCGGTGGTATACAACGTGCTGGCGGTGCCGCTGGCGATAGCGGGCTACGTGACGCCGCTGGTGGCGGCGCTGGCGATGTCGGGCAGTTCGCTTCTGGTCGTGGGCAATTCCCTGCGGCTGGCCAGTGCCGCTCAGCCGGGCAGCGGAAAGGATGCGGCATGACGATCCTGGGCTTCCTGATTCCGTTGGCGCTGGTCATGGGGCTGGCGGGCCTGTACTTCTTCTTCTGGGCCTCACGCACCGGCCAGTTCGAAGACCTCGACGGCGCCGCCAACCGCATCCTCATCGACGAGGATGGCGAGGGGTGAAACGCAAGCTCGCCCTGTTCAGCGCGCTGGCCCTGCTGCCGGCGATGGTCGGCCCGCTTGAGGCGCAAGGCCGCAGTCTGGCCCTGCCGCTGTGCGGCGGGGCGGCGCTGGCTATCCCCATGCCCGCCCGCGATGCGCCGCCCGGTCCGCCGCAGGGGCCATGCTGCGCCAAGGGCTGTCATTGCGACAGTAAGCGCAAGCGGCTTGATCGATCGCAATGACCGGCGCGCCGTCCCGCGCGAAACCGGCGGCATGACCTGGACCTATCACCCCGAACTGCTGGCGATTCCCGTCCCGCGCTATACCAGCTACCCGACGGCAGCGGAGTTCGACGACTCCGTAGGGACGCCTCAGCTTGAGGCCGCGCTGGGCGGCGTGAACGGCGAAGTCTCGCTCTATGTCCACATCCCGTTCTGCGAGAAGATCTGCTGGTACTGCGGCTGCAACACCAGCGTTGCCAATCGCAGGGACCGGGTTGCCAGCTACCTCGATGCGCTCCACCGCGAGATCGTCCTCATGGCAGGGCGCCTGCCGGACGGCGCACGGGTCACGCGCATCGCCTTTGGCGGGGGCAGTCCCAACGGTATTTCGCCGGTCGATTTCGTGCGGCTGGTAGATGCCCTGACCTTGCAGTTCGCGGCATCCGGCCCGGTGATTTCCATCGAACTGGATCCGCGCACACTCGGCCCGGAATGGGCGGATGTGATCGGCACCGTCGGCATCGAGCGGGCCAGCCTTGGTGTCCAGACCTTTGCGCCGGGCTTGCAGGCGGCGATAGGCCGCATCCAGCCCACGCCCATGATCGAGGAGGCGACGGCCACGCTGCGCAGGGCGGGCGTGCAGTCGCTTAACTTCGATCTGATGTACGGTTTGCCGGGGCAGACGATGGCGCATTTGAGGGACTCGCTGGAACGCACCGCCGGGCTTGGCGCTGACCGCATCGCCTTGTTCGGCTATGCCCATGTGCCCCACCTCATCCCCCGCCAGCGCAAGATCGATGCCAGCGATTTGCCGGGTGCGGCTGCGCGGTTCGCCATGGCTGCTTTCGGGTACGAATTTCTGCTGGAGGAGGGCTATGTCCCGGTCGGCTTCGACCATTTCGCCCGGCCCGGCGACGCACTGGCGCAGGCGACCCTGTCCGGGAATCTTAAACGCAATTTCCAGGGATTTACCGACGATCAGGCGCCGGTGCTGCTGGGCCTTGGTGCCTCGGCGATTGGCAGTTTTCCAGACGTGATGGTCCAGAACGAGAAGAACACCGGGCGCTATCGCATGATGCTCTCGCAGGAGCGCCTCGCTGCCAGTCGCGGCATCGTGCGCAGCGCCGGGGATCGCAGGCGCGGCGCTGTGATAGAGGGGCTGATGTGCCGGGGCCGGGCTAGGATCGAGCCGGATCTGCGCGCCGAGGCATGGCCGCTGCTCGCGCCCTATTTCGATGCGCGCCTGTGCGAGACGGACGGCGACGATCTGGTTATCCTGCCGGGAGGGCTGCCCTATGCCCGCTCGATCGCGGCGCGTTTCGATCCCTATCGCAAGGACTCGCTGCGGCGTTTCAGTTCGGCCGTCTGACTGGCCACCGGCTGCCGTGCGGGCCTAGCTTCGCGTGTCGAATTCGACGCCGAACAGGTTGTCGTCGCGCCAGCGCACCAGACCCCACAGTTCACGTCCGTCCTCCAGCGCCGCGCGTACCACTTCGTTGAGTGCGGGTGGATCGCCCAGCGCGGCTGCGCTCAGCCCGCGCGAGGATATGTCGCGTACGATCACGGGTATTTCGGCCCCGCGCGCATCCGTTAGCACAAAGCGCAGGCAGCGCCGCCGACGGCGTTCGCGCAAGTTGGGCGTGGGGCGGAAACGCAGCTTGTCCATTTCGATCAAGGACGGCGGATGCTGCCGGAAATTTAAGGCGATGAAGCAGATTTTCGCATGAAACCGGCGGGTTTGATCGCGATCAATGCCGGTGTGCGCTGCACGCGCGAAAAACCTTCCTGCCGGTCCCGCACCCCTTCCCGTCGCCTGGCGGGCCCGAGGGTGCGATCCGCTTCTCCCCGACTTCGGGCGGCCCACCCTCGTAACGGGCCGCCCCTTTTTTCGGCGGATTGCGGACAAAGAAAAGGCGGCCTTGCGAGCCGCCTCTTCCCCCTCTCAACCGGGTGGGGCGGATCAGCCGCCCTTGGCATCGCCGTCATTGGCGGCAATGCCGGTCTGCATGTAAGCCAGCGGGTTAACGGCTTCACCGGAAACGCGCACTTCGTAATGGAGGTGGGGGCCGGTCGAGTTGCCGGTGCTGCCGACGAAGCCGATCACGTCGCCCTTGTGGACGCGCTGGCCTTCGGCAACGTTGAGGCGCGACATGTGACCGTAGCGGGTCTGCATGTCACCGCCGTGCTCAAGCGAGATGTAAAGGCCGTAGCCGCTGAACCACGAAGCGCGGCTGACGGTGCCGTCTGCCGTTGCGTAGATCGGGGTGCCGGTCGGCGCGGCGAGATCGACGCCCTTGTGAGCGCGGCGACCGCCAAGAATGGGATGTTCGCGCATGCCGAAGGTGCTGGTCATGCGTTCCTGGGCGAGGGGGTTGCGCGAAGGAATGGCGACCGAGGCGAAGCTGCCGGCTACGGCGGGCTTGGGCTTGGCAGCGGCAAGGCCGGTTTCTTCGAAATTCTGCCACGAACTGAAGAGCTGGCGGAACTGTTCGTCCTCACCGCCCGTTACAGATTGGTTGGCGGCCTGTGCAGCGCGCAGCGGAGCGGAGATGTCAGCGGCGGAGGCGGCGCTGTTGGCCATGGCGGGATGTGCGGCCATGGTGATGCCTGCGGCGACGAAGAGACCAGTCACTGCGCGGAACTTGGCGAAGAAATTCGTTACGACCACTCGCAATACCTTGCTTTCCGCCGCTACCGCCCAGCAACCTGTGGAGCGCGACGCTGAATTTTGAGCGCGGCCAACTTCAAGCGTGAAGTCGCCATGCCTAGGTTTTGGAGATCGTCGGAACCCCCCGCCGTCTCGTGATCCTGACTTATGCCGTTAGCTTTCGCTCAGGCAAGCCCTGTATACAGATCGCGCGACAAACCGGCAGCGAGGCGCGCCGAGTCGTTGAATGGTGGTTTCAGGTTGCCGCGAAAGTAACGAAAAACCAAGGATTTCCACCGGTCTGAGGGGTCTTCGCCCGACCGTTTGGCGAGGTCGGTGAAATGATTTGAACCGAATCGAACATGACGGATTTCATCGTCAAGGATGCGCTCCAGGATGCGTGCGCCGCGCTCGTCACCGGCCGCGCGCACCCGTTCCAGCATGGCCGGCGTGACGTCGAGGCCGCGCGCTTCCAGCACCATCGGCACCACCGCAAGGCGCGCCGCGACATCGTGGCGGGTGTCATGGGCGTAAGTCCACAGCCCGTCGTGAGCGGGCAGGGCGCCGTAATGGCTGCCCAATGTATGCAGATGACGTTCCAGCAGGGCGAAGTGCATCGCCTCGTCCGCCGCCACGCTGAGGAAATCGCCGATGAAGGCGGGGCCCATTTCGGCGCCAAAGCGCCCGGCCATGTCCAGCGCAAGATCGATCGCCACGAACTCGATATGGGCGAGAGCGTGCCAAAGGGCGATGCGCCCGCGTTCGGACCCGGCCTTGCCGCGCTTGGGCATCTTGCCGGGGAGCAGCAGTTCGGGCCGGTCCGGGCGGCCCGGCGTTTCGGGCATCACGGTATCGAAGGCGAAAGAGAGCCTGCCCAGCCGCCAGTCGCGCGCGACTTTGCGCGCGGCCATCGCCTTGGCCCGGGGAGCCTGCTGGCACAGCGCGGCCCGGATCGCGGCGGCAACGGTTTGCTGGGTCACAGGGCCTTCGCGGCTTCCAGCACCTTGGCGGCGTGGTCCTTGACCTTCACCTTGTCCCAGACCTGCGCGATCTTCCCGTCGGGGCCGATCAGGTAGGTGGTGCGCACCATGCCCATGTATGTGCGGCCATAGTTCTGCTTCTCGGTCCAGATGCCGAGCGCGTCCGACAGGCCGTTTTCCTCGGCATCGCTGGCGAGCGGAGCCGTCAGATCATGCTTGGCGATGAAGTTCTGGTGCTTTTTCGCAGAGTCCTTGCTGACGCCCAGCAGTGCGGTTCCGGCGGCTTCGAATTCGGCCTTGAGGGCGGAAAATTCGATGTTTTCCGTGGTGCAGCCCGGCGTGCTGTCCTTGGGGTAGAAGAACACCACCAGCTTGCGTCCGGCGAAGTCAGAGGCCTTCACGCTGCCGCCTTCGGGCGTTTCCATGGCGATGTCGGGGAAGGTGTCTCCAACGTGCGGGCGGCCGTGCGAGTTGCCGGGGGTGGTCATGCGTCTGTCTCCAATGTTTCGCCGAACGCCTCGTGCCATGCGGCCGCGACGTGGCGGCGGGCAAGGCCAAGGCCCTGTTCGAGCGCTTCCCAGTCGTCATAGCCACATGCGCGCACCAGCGCCATGCGTGCGGCAGGGCCGGGCACCTGCATATCGGGGGCAAGCAGGCGGCCCGCGACCAGCAGGCGGGTGAGCGCGTCGTGCGCGTCCACCAGCGTGGCGGGCAGCAGCCCGGCGGCGGCGAGCGCGCGGACCGCCTCGCCAAGATCGGGGTCGAGGCCGGGACCGCGCTCGCGCAGCTGGATGAAGTGGATGATGAATTCGAGGTCGACCAGTCCACCGCGCGCCAGCTTGACGTCGAGCGGGCCCTTGGCGGGTTTGTGATTCGCCATCTTGGCACGCATTTCCAGCACGTCGGCGCGCAGCTTGTCGTCATCGCGCGGGGCGGTGAGGACATCGCGCACGATGGCGGTGAGGGGTGCGCGGCCCTCTGCCGAGCCATAAAGCGGGCGGGCGCGGCACAGCGCCATGTGTTCCCAGGTCCAGGCCTGTTCGCGCTGGTAACGCTCGAAGCTGTCGAGGCTGGCGGCTGGCGGGCCTTGCTCACCTGAGGGGCGCAGGCGGGTGTCGACCTCGAACAGGGCGCCCTGCGCGGTCGCGACGGAGAGCGCCGAGATCGCCCGCTGCGACAGGCGGTTGTAGTAATGCGTGGCGCCCAGCGGGCGGCGCCCGTCCGATTCCGCCTGATGATCGCCGCTGAACAGGTAGATGAGATCGAGGTCGGAGGCATGAGTCAGCACGCCGCCGCCCATCCGGCCAAGGCCCAGCACCAGAAGTTCGCTGCCCGGCACCGCGCCGTGGGCGGCGCGAAATTCATCGGCGGCAGCATCGGTCAGCACCACCAGCGCGGCTTCGGCGATGCGGGCCAGGGCCTGGCCGATGGCAATCGGGTCGTTGGCGCCTTCGATCAGCTGGACGCCCAGCTTGAAGCGGATTTCGCCCACCTTACGGCGCACCGCGTCGAGCTTGCGTTCGTAATCGTCGCCGGATTCGAAGCGGGACAGCTGCGCGGTCAGCTCCTCCACCGTTCCGGGCAGGTCGAAGGCGCTGGCGTCGATCAGGGGGTCGAGCAGGTCGGCCCGGCGCGCCAGCGCATCGGCCAGCGGCGGAGCGAGGCCAAGGATACGGGCCAGCAGTTCGATCAGCGCCGGGCGCGCCACCAGCAGGTTGAACAGGTTGATGGCGGTGGGCAGGTTGCCCAGCAGTTGTTCCCAGCGGGCCAGCGCCCGTTCCGGCTCAGGCGCGGCGGCGAAGGCGGCCAGCAGGTCGGGGCGGATCGTTTCGAAGGCGGCGCGCGCCGCCTCGGACCGCAGCGCCCGGACCTTGCCGCCCAGCCAGCCGCGAATCCGCTCCGCCAGCGCGGCGGGCTCGGCAAAGCCCAGCGCCTCCAGCTCCTCCACCAGCGAGGACTGGTCGGGCATGGCAACGACCACGGCGCCTTGGGGCGTATTGGCCATGATAAGCGCATCGTAGCGGCTGCCGACGGCCTCGGTGATCTCGGTCAGCTCGTCGAGCAGGGCCTGACCGCTGGCGAGGCCGTCGAGCCGGGCCACCGCCTCGATCGCCTCTGCCGTTTTGGGCAGGCTGTGGGTCTGCTGGTCCTGCATCATCTGCAGGCGGTGTTCGACGGTGCGCAGACGGTCGTAGCTTTCGCCCAGCAGGCGCGCTTCTTCGGCGGGGACCAGCCCGGCTGCAGCCAGCGCATCCAGCGTGGCGCGCGTGCCGCGCAGGCGCAGCGCCGGGTTGCGGCCGCCGTGGATCAGCTGGTGGGTCTGGGCGTAGAACTCCACCTCGCGGATGCCGCCGCGCCCTTTCTTGAGGTCGAAGCCGGGACCGACAACGGCGCTTCCGCGCGTGCTGGCGCGGATCTGCGCGGTCAGGCGGCCGATTTCGGCGATGGCGCCGAAATCCAGGCTGCGGCGCCACACGAAGGGGCGGATCGCAGCGAGGAAACCTTCGCCCGCCGCGATATCTCCGGCGCAGGCGCGGGCTCGGATGAAGGCGGCGCGCTCCCACGTCAGGGCCGAGGATTCGTAATGGGTCAGCGCGGCGTTGACCGAGATCGCCAGCGGGCTGACTTCGGAAGCAGGGCGCAGCCGCAGGTCGACGCGGAAGACATAGCCTTCGTGGTCCATGCGCGAGAGGGTTTCGACCACGGTACGGGCCACGCGCTGGGCCGCCTCGCCGGGTTCGTCGCGCTCGCGGCGGGGGAGCAGCAGGGGATCGAACAGCAGGATCGGGTCGATGTCGGAGCTGTAGTTAAGCTCGCCCGCGCCGTGCTTGCCAAGGGCCAGGGCGATGAAGCCGGTGGGCGTATGTGCCGGGTCGAAGTCCGGCGCGCGGCGGCGGATACCTTCGACGATGGCGGCGTTCAGCGCGCGGTCGGCGAAGGCGGAAAGGGCGCCGGTCACCTCCAGCAGCGGAAAGGCCCCGGCAAGGTCGCCGATGGCGAGCGCAAGGGCCAGCGCCTGCTTTTCCCGTCGCAGCGCCGCCGAAGTATCGGGCGCGCCTTCGCCGGCGGCCTTCGCCAGTGCAAGGGCACCAGCGCTGTCGCCGGCGGCGAGCAGTTCGGTGAGACGCGGCAAGCGGTCCAGCGCGCCGGCAAGGTAGGGGGCGTGGGCGCGGGCGCGGGCGATGGCGGCTGTCCAGTCGGCACTCATGCCTGCTTCCCTGCCTGCTGCGTGGATGGCGGGCAAGGGTGAGGTCGCCGCGAGGGCCAACCCTTCTTGGTCATTCCCGCGAAGCGGGAACCCATCTGATGCCCGTTCCTGTTGATCCGCCATCAGTTGGGTCCCCGCCTTCGCGGGGATGACGACGTTTTGAGATTGCGAAGTTCTGCGGGCGACAAGATTTGAAGTTACCAGATTATGAGGCCATGCGGTTCTCGGGCATCGTGAGGTTTCGCATGTTCCCCTCAGCCGCCCCGCGCGGCAAGCCTTGCGGCGCTTGGCCCGCTCTGGCACCTGTGGCCCCGCGTCCC